>NZ_JBTHIF010000002.1:0-9820 GCF_054819865.1 Bifidobacterium sp. JNUCC 75
TTTCCTTCCTCCATTCAATCCTCAACTTTTTTATCGGTGGGGAGAGGAGCCGCCATCAAGCGCGAGGGGCTGAAGAACCGCAGCGAATACTTCCGCATGCTCGTCCAGCGGGACGCCGAAACCCACCACACCGAACTCGTCGGCGCATGACACGGGACTGCACCCGAACCGGCCGGATCACGGCGACCACGCATTATCGTTCCAGGATATCCGGCACTCCCCCGCTTGATCATCCACTGTCAAGGGAAACCCCAGCCGGCCATGCGCGCCATGAAGGCCCAACGGGTTCACCGGATGCGACACCCATGAAGCAGTTCTGTTCCGGCAGCTAGAGAGACAAGGAGCTAAAAAATAAAAAATTTTTATTTTTTAATATCTTTACTTATTTTTCCTTTATGATTTCTTCATTTTCTTCAACCCACTGCCTGATTGCTTCCTGCCCTGCTTCCGCCATTTTCATATGCTTGCTAGTCGCGGCGAGCTTCATGCGCAGTTTGAGGTCGGCATCCATTTTGAAGCTAAGGGTCGTCAGATTCTGTTCGCCTCCCGATACCTGCCGGGTCGGATTGTAGATGTCCTTGGCGGTCCTTGGTTTACGCGTCCTGAGATCCTGGGAGTATGCGCGGTTATTCTTCATCGGTTCCCTTCCTTCATTCTGGCGATGTCCTCTTTTAGCTCCACATAGGCGTCCCCGTATTCGTAGAGCTTGCTGGGGGTGCTGCCCATGGCCCTCTTGATGTCCTGGCGCATGGGAATCACTGTCTCGAACCGGGGCATCGCTTGGGCCCCCTGGTGCTCTGTATCGTCGAGCATAGCGACGGTCTGGCTGAACGCCCTGGTGTTCCTCTGTGCTCTCGTGATCAGCACGGCGCAGGGCTTTTCCGGAGGGATGATGTCCATAACGGCCCGCACCTGCTGCAGATCCATAGGGGAGTCCGAGGTCGGGATGATGATGTAGTCAGCTATGTGTATGCAGGCATCGATGATTTTCCCGCTTGGTGCAGCGTCGATAATCGTCCATTTGGAGTTGTCGGGCTTGAGCCTCTCCAGATTGATAATGTTGGTGATTGTAACGGGGAAGGGGAGGGGCGTGCCTGCATCCTCGGCTGCATACGCCCAGAGTGAGGCGTGGCCCTGTACATCGGCGTCGAGCACTTCCACTGACTGGTCATTCCTGGCCGCCGCCATCGCCAGGTAGATGGCGCTGGTGGTTTTCGTTACCCCGCCTTTGGCATTAATGATGGGTATTCTCACGGACTCTCCTCAATAAAAATAATAAATTTTTGCAACATTTAAATATTATACCTCTTTATTGATAAATTATTTAATTTTTCTAATTTTGGTAATTTTTTAGACTCGAGCTTGCTTCAGAATTTATGTCCGATCCTGCCTTGACCCGGGAGTCTGGAGCGCTTCTGATTGGTAATGTCCTCTTGGAGCACTGACTCGTTCCCTTCGCTGACGGTACAGGACGGTGTTTCCCCCGATACATTAGGACTTGTGATTATGGTTTTTAGGAGAGTTTGAGCTCGTCTATTACATGTTTAATCTACTTGATAATTATGTGATAGTTAGATTCTAGATGGGAAGTGTGAGAGCCCTACTGACACAGGGGGTTTCAGATTTACGGCTCTACTAAAGGTACGCCGGTACTCTACTAAAGGTACGCCGGTACTCTACTAAAGGTACGCCGGTACTCTACTAAAGGTACGCCAGCTGGCTCTACTAAAAGTACGCTGCTGGACATGAAGAAGTCCGATGGGATATATGGCTGATAATCAGCGGGGTACCCGCTGATTATTGCAACGTTGCTGTGGGTGTTTTTAGGGCAAAGAGTTGACTCTGCCGGTGCTGTGAGTGAGTGGGGAGACGGAATGGAACGGGCTGAGAGTAATGGAGTGGAGGTTATCCCTGTTTAAATTCCATAGGCTCTATTGGTATCTGGTCCCAGTCCTCGTCGGTGCTTATGGGAGGTGTGGCCAAGGTGTCATAGCTTTGGTCAAATGGGAAGGCTTCGGTCTCCGCAGTTAATTTGCTGTCCTTCTTCTGGGACAGGGGGTCCGCTTCCTGATGCAGCGTATCCGCGTGATCGGGGCGCTTGGGCTTTGGAACGACGCTGACAGGAGACCGATACAGGCGGAGTCCGCCTTTTTCGATGCTGTAATGAAGACTGCCCTTTGCGCCGGCGTCGGCCAGGGCCGCGTTCCAGAGAGCGGCTACATGTTTCAGCGACTGTTTGAATCTGGTGACGAAGTTTCGTGTTTCGGCGTAGTTCGAGCCCATTTGGTTCTGGAGCGATTTCCAAGCGATGAGCGGGGTCTGGTAGGCGTGTGAATGGTTAAGTGCGTATATGCGCTGCGACAGCCATGCATAGATGTCGAATTCCGTACCTCGGCTTGTAGATGTGAGGATCTCCACCATGTCGGCTGAGAGCGGGGTGCTTTTGGCCATCCTGTCCCAGGTCTCCTGGGTGAGCTGGATGTATGAGCCTTCGGTGACGCCGTTCTTGGGCGTGTACCTGGACCACCCTATGTGGGATTCCTCGACCAGGGTGACCTTCTTGGTGTCCTGCCAGACGGTCTCCGTAGTTGTTTTCATTTCGGTTATGGTCATGTCGAAGTAGGACAGGGCGCTGATCTGGCGTTTGAAGTCCTCGTAATCGGTTTTGCGGGGCTTGCGTTGGATGCCCAGGTCCTCCATCAGCTGCCGCAGTGTGGAGGGGAGCATGATGACGCGGCTGGTGTTGTGTTTCTTCTGGCGCACGACTTGGGTGCTTATCCACACCATGAGCAGCCTGGCCTTCTTCCCGTACGGCCAGATGTGGGTGACGCCCTTCCCCGGGGTCGTCACGGTCTGCGGGTGGAGGACGTAGGTTCGGCTGCCGTTGACGCGCACCCATTCGGCTGTGTCAGGCCCGGGGTTGCGGATGGGCAGGGATATGCGGCAGAAGTCGGGCATCAGGTAGACCCGGCGCTGCCTGTTGAGCTGCTTCCATTGCGGCCCGCCTATGGGCTGTGGATTCTGATTGGCGAATTCTTCCATAAGGAGGTATACTCTCTATTGCTTAGTTTTGTTCCCCGTTCTGTTTCCGGCAGGCGGGGATTTTCTCTTACTAAATTCAGTATACCTACGCGGTGACGGTTCTTGTCAAAGGGGCAGGACTCAAGGTTTCCGTTCGGCATCCGTTGTCTGTTTTCCGTGCTGGCGGGTCATCTTTGACTTGTCAGCGAACCGGTTCAGGGCGTCCTTGTCCTCGTTGCAGTAGCAGTTGTTTCAGCACTGTGGTGAGCAGAATCGCTGGATCTTCCTCTTGCCCTTGGTCGGCAGATATGGCTTGCTGCATTACAGGCAGCGGCCCACATAAAGGCTGTTGATCTCGCTTGTTTCGTGCATTGGTTCCTGCGCAGTTTTTTGATTTTGTGCTTGTCCTTGCAGCCGAATTTTGTCGGATTCGCGTATCGTGCGCAGAATTTGGCGTTATTTCAACGATAACGCTTGATTTTCCGCATTTTAATGCAAGAGGTCCATCTCTTGAATTTGGTCTGATTGTGGCTTGTCTGGATGTGATTGCTGTCTGCGTTGGTTGGTGCATTTGGGGTGTGTTGGTGATGGTGGTTTCGTGATTGCTGGTGGGTCTGATGCTTGGGTGGTTACGTTTGGTGGGCTGTGATTGCTGGTGTTTTATGGATGTGGTGGGCTGGTTTCGGGCCCTTTCTGGGATAGCGGTGGAATGCTTGTTTCTGACTGCGGGGGTTCTTCCGGTGCGCACGCCCGGCTCTGTCCTTTCCTGCCGGCTCCGGCAGGCTTGTACCGCGTGCATGGGGGTGGAGAATCTGTCCACCAGGATAGCCTAGGATCGGCTGGCCGTCCTGGGCATGCCCTGGGGGATCGCCTACGCGCAGCCGACCGCATGACCGCATGAACGAAGGGCGCCCCCGGAATGTCATTTATGGGTTCCGAAGGCGCCCTTGCGTCCTCCTGCGGCGGCCGTGTCCTGGAGGTATCGGGCGACGGCCTTGCGGATGATGGCCGACTTGGGGATGCCCTCCTTCTTGGTCAGCCGGCTGGCCTTGTTGTCCAGGTCCTTGGGCACCCTGACCCTTCAGGTGTGTCGAGCGGTCCGTTCCTCGGCCCGCTGCTTCTCCAGTTTGTCCAGCTTGGCTATGCTCTGGGCCATGAGCGATGCGGCCTGCTCGTCGGTCAGCAGCGGGGCGCCGGGGTCCCGGCGGATGGCGGCCTCCGTGTGGTGGATCAGCTCCCCCCCGGTCGGCTGCGCGGATCATCGCATCGATGTCCTCCTGGTTCTCGGATGTGACTTGCTTGGCCATTTTGCGCTCCTTTCCCTTTCTGCACGCCTGTCCCTCTCCGCCCTCACCGGGTGGCCTCGGCCCGGCGCAGGCGCATCTGGTCGAATTCCTCCTGGAGGTCGCGGAAGAACTCGTCCTCATCCACTTCGCGGTTCGGATCCTTGCGTCGTACGGAGCCTGGTATGACGTCCAGGCGTTCCCCGCGTTCGGCCTTGGCGTTCATCTCCTCCATCTGCCGGCGCTCTTGTTCCGTCTTAGGCTCGTACTCGTATTCGTTCATGGCTGTTCTCCTGTACCCAATAACATGGCTTTTTAAATTATTGGTTGGTGTGGTCTGGCCGTCTATCGGTCGTGCTTGTGCGACCTGATCAGCCGCCGCCACACGTCGGTGACGGTCATGATCTGGAAGGCGACGAAATCCCCGGGCTCGGCTTCCTTGACTATGACCTCGATGCAGCCCTCTTCAAGCGCCCCAGGATGCCTGGGCCCGACGAGCACCACGGCATCCAGCCCATTCCGATCCTGAATCTCCTTTTTGCCTGCATGATGCAGGACGGCATAGCCGATTTTCTGGCAGGCGTTACACCATGACCGCCGGCGCTTCTGGCCATCTTGAGCGTTTGGGCTCCCCTCTCCCCCGCCCTCCATCCATATAGCACCACACTGACGACCTACAGTCAAAGGCCGCACTCTTTTCCTCTGGGTGTTCCTTGGATCTTCCAGCCGCGGCCCTGCTGTGGAGGGCATCCCCCTCGATATCCGCTCCAGCTTCGGATCCTTTGACTGAAAACCCTGATATGCCCTCCCGGAGCTCCGGCAGCCCATCCTCGCGCACGCCCGGCCTTTTTTCATGGGCATATGTCCCGCCCCATGCGTCTTTATGATAAGGGCCATGGCAAGCGAGGAAGTGTCTCCGGAGGACAAGGCCAGGGCTGAGCAGGTGGCCAACAGCGTCATCGGCCAGCTGCTGGCGGGCCAGCGGATGACCCTAATCGACGAGGACTCCCCCAGG
The DNA here is from genome assembly GCF_054819865.1 of Bifidobacterium sp. JNUCC 75. Taxonomy (NCBI): domain Bacteria; kingdom Bacillati; phylum Actinomycetota; class Actinomycetes; order Bifidobacteriales; family Bifidobacteriaceae; genus Bifidobacterium; species Bifidobacterium sp. JNUCC 75. Next base: position 5,320 of record NZ_JBTHIF010000002.1, read on the forward strand.
GGCCGCTACCTGCACGCCCTGATCGAACGGCGCCGGCAGGAGCACCTGATCGACATAGGCCGGTCCATGGGGCACCTGGCCTGGGTCACCCGCGAACAGGCCGAGCAGATCAACGAATGGTATGCCAGCCGGCGGGCCATCTACGCCAGACTCCAGTCCAGGGTCCGCCGCTGGTGACCGGACGCAGGCTCCCGGCAAGGCCCACAACCGGTTATCCACATTTCTCACGCCGGGCCCTGGCGTCTTGCCTCCGGACTGTAGGCTGGGCCTTGCCGTGCCGTCCGGCTCCCCCGAAGCATGCGGGCGGCACGGCGTTTCTCATTGTTCTTTGTATTCATTAATCGGTGACGTTTCTATGCTTTCGTCTCCTTGTTTCTTACAGAATCGTTCATTAAAGACTTGGACGAAATAAGTTATAGTGACAAAAGAAAATACAGCGTTAGCCAGAGAATTGTTTTCAAAAAATATGCTATGATGGGTGTTTTGCATTTGATGGAAAGACGTTTGTATTACAAGAATTCCCGTTGCGCTGTACGGCCAGGTTCTCAGAAACCAGCGTAGGTTGTTAAGATTGAGTATGTCAAAGCCGGCATAAACAGTCACGACTGTTTCGACCAGCACCATGGCTGTGAAAACAACATTATGGAAAAAATCTTGATAGTTTATATTGAATAAGTAAGTCGGGTATAGGCAATAGGACAATGACAGTAAAATTAAAAGTTGGGTCTTGAACAGACTTATGCCGTATGCGTCCCTCCACTTTTTTGCCCCTTTCACGGACGGGAAGATCCATGAAAATAATAGAAAGCCATATGCAAAAAATTCTAGAGGAGTCATTGTAATCGATAACACAGGGATTTTTGATCTTGAGCCGCGATAATCCGTTAAATAGAATAGTCCTAATACGGTAAACATAGTTAAAGAGAGGATTCCAGACCATACTGCCCCACGGATAGTTCCCTTCTTATTGGTCAATCTGCCCAGTATGCTGTCTCTGAATTGTTTCAGGCTTGTTGAAATTGCTAACTTCACGGCCGACTTCCTCACCTTCTTGCATCCTCGATTCCATAATTTTATTCGAGGTATTAGCTGAGCGTATTGGCGAGTAGAGCCGGGGATCTTGTATCTTGGTCTTATGATTTTCCTATGGACTCGGAAACATGGCGCAGGATTGACAAGATCGCTTCTGACTACAACAAGACCTTAGAAAACAATAAAGGTCTAGATGAGTATCTTCATTCCGTGAATCCAGTTATCAACGTCCCGAAAGACAGTCTGGATCTGAAGGAACGTTTCGAAAAGGAGCTGGCTTACCCTTCTGAGCTGGCCGGTTTTCTGTCCTCTGAACAGGTGATGATGGGTGTGCTGCTAGCCCACTTCAATGGGTACATCGGAATAACGATAGGAAGAGACGATGCTCCGCTTTACTTTTACCTGAAGCAGGTACTCCATTATTTGAACACTTTCAGTGAATCCATTGGAGCCGAGACTGGTTACACACTGCTCAACAGTAAGTATTTTCCACTGGAGCACATTGATGAAGCCTTAGACATGCTGAGCCAGATTCCTGTCATTATTCCAGCGAACGAGGCTTCGTTCAATGAATACATGTTCATGCACAGCCCCCTTTTTTCAGTGACGCCCAATGCAAGTACAGATTCCTCTACAGATCTATTTACGAGCCTATTTACAGATATGTTTCACAAGCGCCCGCAACTGTCGCCGGAGTATCCGCCTAGCGTGGACAATGCAGACCAATTTTCACAGGAAATGCAGACAGGCTCACCAGACGGAGAGCAGGGTTCCCAGGTGCCTCAGCTGAGCATGCTGCAAGCTGGGCAGGCGGGGCGGAAGCATTACACGGTGTTCGTCAGCTCGACCTTCGAGGATATGAGGGACATCCGTGCGGCTGTGCTGGGGAGGCTATATTCCACGGAAGACTTCATGCCGATCGGCATGGAGAACTTCATGGCCTCCGACAGCAGCCAGCTCGACTACATCCGCGAAAGGCTCAATGACACCGACATCTACGTGCTGCTCCTGGGCGGCAGGTACGGCACCCTCACCCCCCGCGGGGACAGGAGCTACACGCATGAGGAGTATGAGATGGCCAAAGCCAACCCTGATGTCAGGGTGCTGTCCTTCGTGTGCAAACACCCCGAGAATCTGCCCGCCGAGAGACGCTGGCGAAACGATGACGAACACGACAGGCTCATGGAATTCACCAAGGAAGTGGAAAACGACAAAATGGTCAAGACCTGGGAAGTAGACGCCGACCCGGAGAAGATCGCCGGCGACGTCTACCAGTCCCTGGTCGATGAGACGAAAAAAGGAACAATGCGCGGCTGGACCAGAGGAGAATGGCCTAAACCGGAACAGTAAAGCCGCCCAGTCAGCCAGGGCATGAGGGGCCATCCCCGCAAGGACAAGGATAGTTCTCTGACGCTTCCGCTGATGCCGCTGTTCCTTCAGATGCTTGCCTGGTCCCGCTCCTCCTTCTTCTCTGCCCGTCCGATCGCCTTGTAGATGGTGCTTCGGCTGACGTTGAACCTGGCGGCTATCTCCTTGACGGTCACGGTCCTGGAATCGTACAGCTGGCGCACCATGGCGACGTCCTTGTCGGAGAGCTTGTAGGGGCGGCCGCCTTTCCTGCCGCGCGCCCTGGCCGCCGTCAGGCCGGCCATGGTGCGTTCCCGGATCAGGTCCCGCTCGAACTGCGCCAAGGCGGAGAAGATATTGAAGACCAGAACCCCTCCAGGCGTGCTGGTGTCCATGTTCTCGGTCAGGCTGCGGAACCCCACCCCCTGTTTCCGGAACCGGTCCATCAGATCGACCAGGTTCTGCACGCTGCGCCCCAGCCTGTCCAGCTTCCACACCACCACCGTGTCGCCCTCGCGCAACGCCTCCAGCATCCGGTCCAACTGGGGGCGGCTGGCCTTGGCCCCGGAGGAATGATCGACATAGATCCTCCCGCAACCCGCCTTCCTCAGCGCATCGGTCTGCAGATCCTCGTTCTGCTCAAGCGTGCTCACCCTCGCATAGCCGATCAGCATGCACCCTCCCCCCGGCCGGCCGACGACGACGACGGCTTCGGCCGCCGTACATGGGCCCGCTTTGGAAACCGACGGTGATAGACCGGACGGGCATGAATCGAACGGTTATAGACCGCCATATAGGTCTCTTTGTATGGGCCCTCCCTGGGGACGATGCGCTCGTTGATGATTTGCACCAGATAGTTGACCGCCAGCATGGAAACAGCCACAGAGAAGACCAGCGAAAAATCCGCTCCCCTGCCATGATCGTCGTTCCACAGATTGACGAACAGCAGGAAGATAATGCCTATGACGGGATAAGGCGTGGTGCGGATCCACCATCTGCTCGGCCGCCATCGCTCCAGACCGCGAAAAACGTCGTGGACATAGAGCAACAATGCCGTAAGTTCAACCAGGAAAAGAAGCCAGAGGCAAACGTATGGCATTGTCGGCACCCTATTCCCAGGAACGAGTTTATTCTCATCGGGTATAGGAAGTTTATTCTCATCGGGTATAGGAGCAAATTGCAAAAGGGAAGCTAACATACACATGATGTATGTCACATGAACAAGCATATAAGCTTCCGTCTTGCCTATAAGCCGATCACGCGGAGAGGCCGAGTGCCCAGTTACACCAACGAAAAGATACATCAGGCCAGAAGATAAAATCAACCCTAAAGACGTTAACCACAAGCCAAAATTTTTAAGATAACCATTTTCTAAAATCATTAGCAATCCATGGACAGCACCGACTAAGGTCAGGGCCTCTGTCACAAAAAACACGAAAATTCCGCATCGCATGCGCGTTTGGTATGATGGTTTTCTCTTAATAAGCGAATTCAAATGATCTTTGATGCACCTAATCACACGCACACCCTTGCTTTGTCGCTTCATGTTCACGCCCTGCCCTCGAATCGGTTTACCTTCCCAAACGATTATCGTACATAGATTAAAGAACAAGTAAACCTACAAATAGGCATCGCCGATGCTTCGGATATGCAGGACAAGCCAAATGTATATAAAACGGTCGTTTTATAGACTTCCGTAATCAGGAAAAGGCCGCGGCCCTTTTACTGGGTTGCGGCCTGTTCCTTATGCTTTAAGACAATGACATCCGGATGCTGATCAATCTCAGCAACGGGAAGGTTGAACCTCTTTACCTTTTCCTGCCCGCTTCTGGATGAAGTCCGCCAGGACGGAGCGAACCAGCGCCGAAGAGGTATGCAGGTTCTCCTCCCGGGCGATGCGGGTCAGGGCGGCCTTCATGGTCGGCGTGACCTTCACGCGCAGTTCCACGTTGGCGGGTCGGTGCTCCTCTTCGCGGGGCCGGCCGGCGAAGATGCCCATCAAATCCTTATCCGTCAGGGCCGGGGCACCGGGGTCCCTGTACACCGCAGTCCCCGGCGCGGGCTTCAGATCGCCCCGGTCAGCCATTGCATCAAGCTCCTCGCTTGTATAGCTCATCTGCAT